>NZ_JAPPWA010000003.1:2500-5631 GCF_029815055.1 Ignatzschineria sp. RMDPL8A
AGAAATATCTAATCCCTATTATATGGTCAAGTGAATAAGCGTACATGGCGGATGCCTTGGCGATTACAGGCGATGAAGGACGTGTAAGTCTGCGAAAAGTTTCGGGGAGCTGGCAATAAAGCTTTGATCCGGAAATGTCCGAATGGGGAAACCCAATAGAGTTAAATCCTCTATTATCCACATCTGAATACATAGGGTGTGAGAAGCTAACCTGGAGAACTGAAACATCTAAGTACCCAGAGGAAAAGAAATCAATTGAGATTCCCATAGTAGTGGCGAGCGAACTGGGAGTAGCCGACAAGTATTAGCCAACGATGTAGAAGAATGACCTGGAAAGGTCAGCCGTAGTGGGTGATAGCCCCGTATTTTAAACGTCGTTGGTGGAACTAGGCTTGTCAACAAGTAGGGCGGGACACGAGAAATCCTGTCTGAAGATGGGGGGACCATCCTCCAAGGCTAAATACTCGTAATCGACCGATAGTGAACTAGTACCGTGAGGGAAAGGTGAAAAGAACCCCAGTGAGGGGAGTGAAATAGAATCTGAAACCGTGTACGTACAAGCAGTGGGAGCCCTTTTTAGGGTGACCGCGTACCTTTTGCATAATGGGTCAGCGACTTACATTCTGTGGCAAGCTTAACCGAGTAGGGGAGGCGTAGGGAAACCGAGTCTTAATAGGGCGTTTTAGTCGCAGGGTGTAGACCCGAAACCAAGCGATCTACCCATGGTCAGGCTGAAAGTTAGGTAACACTGACTGGAGGGCCGAACCCACTTCTGTTGCAATAGAAGGGGATGAACTGTGGGTCGGAGTGAAAGGCTAATCAAGCTTGGAGATAGCTGGTTCTCCTCGAAAGCTATTTAGGTAGCGCCTCATGTAATTTACTTCCGGGGGTAGAGCACTGTTTCGGCTAGGGGGTCATCCCGACTTACCAAACCGATGCAAACTCCGAATACCGGAAAGTATTATCATGGGAGACACACGGCGGGTGCTAACATCCGTCGTGGAAAGGGAAACAACCCAGACCGCCAGCTAAGGTCCCTAAATTATCGCTCAGTGGTAAACGATGTGGGAAGGCATAGACAGCTAGGATGTTGGCTTAGAAGCAGCCATCATTTAAAGAAAGCGTAATAGCTCACTAGTCGAGTCGGCCTGCGCGGAAGATTTAGCGGGGCTTAAGCGATATACCGAAGCTGCGGATTTGATACATAGGTATCAAGTGGTAGGGGAGCGTTCTGTAAGCCGTTGAAGATGGACTCGTGAGAGCCGTTGGAGGTATCAGAAGTGCGAATGCTGACATAAGTAACGTTAATGGGAGTGAAAGACTCCCACGCCGAAAGACCAAGGTTTCCTGTTCTACGTTAATCGGAGCAGGGTGAGTCGGCCCCTAAGACGAGGCAGAGATGCGTAGTCGATGGGAATCAGGTTAATATTCCTGAACTCTCGTATCATGCGATGGAGGGACGGAGAAAGCTAGACCAGCTGGTGATTGGTATACCAGTGTAAGCCGGTAGGCAGAGATCTTAGGCAAATCCGGGATCTTAATGCTGAGAGGTGAATGCGAGGAGCCTACGGGCTCCGGAGTGGTTGATGCTATGCTTCCAAGAAAAGCTTCTAAGCTTCAGTGATATGAGAACCGTACCCCAAACCGACACTGGTGGTTGGGATGAGAATTCTAAGGCGCTTGAGAGAACTCGGGTGAAGGAACTCGGCAAAATGGTACCGTAACTTCGGGAGAAGGTACGCCCTTCTAGGTGAACGCCTTGCGCGGTAAGCTTGGGAGGGTCGCAGTGAAATGGTGGCTGCAACTGTTTATCAAAAACACAGGACTCTGCAAACACGAAAGTGGACGTATAGGGTCTGACGCCTGCCCGGTGCTGGAAGGTTAAATGATGGGGTTAGCGTAAGCGAAGCTCTTGATTGAAGCCCCAGTAAACGGCGGCCGTAACTATAACGGTCCTAAGGTAGCGAAATTCCTTGTCGGGTAAGTTCCGACCTGCACGAATGGCGTAATGACGGCCACGCTGTCTCCACCCGAGACTCAGTGAAATTGAAATCGCCGTGAAGATGCGGTGTACCCGCGGCAAGACGGAAAGACCCCGTGAACCTTTACTATAGCTTTACAGTGGATTTTGAATCTTTTTGTGCAGGATAGGTGGGAGGCTTTGAAACCATGACGCTAGTTGTGGTGGAGCCATCCTTGAAATACCACCCTGAAATATTTGAAATTCTAACTTCGACCCGTGATCCGGGTTAAGGACATTGTATGGTAGGTAGTTTGGCTGGGGCGGTCTCCTCCGAAAGAGTAACGGAGGAGCGCGAAGGTACCCTCAGCCCGGTCGGAAATCGGGCTATTGAGTGCAAAAGCATAAGGGTGCTTGACTGAGAGACAGACACGTCGATCAGGTACGAAAGTAGGTTTTAGTGATCCGGTGGTTCTGTATGGAAAGGCCATCGCTCAACGGATAAAAGGTACTCCGGGGATAACAGGCTGATTCCGCCCAAGAGTTCATATCGACGGCGGAGTTTGGCACCTCGATGTCGACTCATCACATCCTGGGGCTGTAGTCGGTCCCAAGGGTATGGCTGTTCGCCATTTAAAGTGGTACGCGAGTTGGGTTCAGAACGTCGTGAGACAGTTCGGTCCCTATCTGCCGTGGGCGTTGGAAATTTGAGGGGAGCTGCTCCTAGTACGAGAGGACCGGAGTGGACGTATCACTGGTGTTCGGGTTGTGATGCCAATCGCATTGCCCGGTAGCTACATACGGACGGGATAACCGCTGAAAGCATCTAAGCGGGAAGCCCACCCCAAGATGAGATTTCCCTAAGGGTTTAACCCTTCTAAAGGTCCGTCGAAGACTACGACGTTGATAGGCTGGGTGTGGAAGCGCAGTAATGTGCGGAGCTAACCAGTACTAATTGACCGTGAGGCTTGACCATATAATAGGTCTTAGACAATTTCTACTACAATTAACATGATAACTTGCTATTATAACCAACTAATCTAACTTTATTCGCAATGGGTGCTCAAAGAAGCATCCCCTGCAAACCAGTTTTCCTGGAGACCAGAGCGATATGGTACCACCTGATCCCATCCCGAACTCAGCAGTGAAACGTATCAGCGCCGATGGTAGT